>CAXVYU010000001.1:0-6911 GCA_963667665.2 Candidatus Nitrosopumilus sp. | reverse complement strand
TTCTTGTTGTATTATGAAATTTTTGAGTGCTTAAAATTTAATCCATGTTTTTCACACAAAAAGATTGGAATTGTGCGTGAATAAAATACAAATTAATCGATTAGTCACCAGCAACAAACTTTTCACATGCAGTTTTTGCTGCAACATCAGAAGTTTGTTCTATTGGATGTTTCATCAAATATGCACTTGCTGGTTTAATTGGTCCACCTACACCTCTATCAAGAGCAATTTTTGCCAATCTAATGGCATCAATTACAATTCCAGCAGAATTTGCTTTGTCATCAACTTCTAAGCGAACTTCCATATTGTAAGGGATGTTTGCCCATTGACGACCTTCGATTCTCATAAACATGAGTTTAGTATTACCCAAAAATGGAATGAAATCAGAAGGACCTACATAAATTTGATCATCATCTAGTCTTTCAGCAAGTTGACTTTGAACACTTTCTGTTTTAGAAATTCTCTTCGAGACAAGTCTATCTTGTTCTTTCATGTTTAGAAAATCAGTATTTCCCCCAACATTGATTTGATATGTTTTTTCAATTTTGGTTCCTCTGTCACTACATAATTTAGCTAATGTTCTATGAACTATGGTTGCACCAACTTGACCTTTGATATCATCACCAATACAAGGAATATTTTTTTCTTCAAATTTTTTGGCCCATTTTTCATCTGAGGCAATAAACGAAGGTATACAATTCACAAATGCAATATTTGTGTCTAGACAAATCTGTGCCCAATATTCAGTTACCTTATCAGAGCCTACGGGTAAATAAGATACAATAATTTCAACACCAGTATCTTTGAGTACTTTTTTTACGTCTTCAGTAATCTGTTCAGCAGTTTTAGGGTTTTTAATTGGATTTATTCTGTTTTCCACCCAGATGCCAACGCCATCTAAAATTGGACTTTCATAGACTTTGGCATCTGTTTTTGGCATTTCATCTTTTGAAATCCAATCAACCATGTTAGGATATTCATAAATTGCCTCATTGAGTGGTTTGCCAACTTTATTTTCAGCAACATCAAATCCACACACAAAATCAATGTCATGAATTCCATATCCAGCTAATTTGTCATGAATAATTCCAGTAACCTCTTGAGATGGGTTTTTTCTATAATATTCAATTCCTTCAATTAATCCAGAAAAACAATTACCTATACCTACTAAACCAACTTTAATCCTACCTGCCATTCAAACAGTGGTTTCATTGAGCGAATTAATAGTTTTCCAAGTTGAGTAATAAAATAATTTCAATTAAGACAGGTTATAAAACTCAATAGTTTTAGAGAGTAAATCTTTCTGATATTTTCCGTTGGCATATTTTATGATAAATGCTAAAATTATAACTATGACTTTTATTCAAACTGGAAATTTGAGATTAAGACAGAAATTTATACTTGCATTCAACGATTGAAAGGATGATAGAACCTGGCCGTCCAGTCAAAGATATTGAGATTGATTCAAACACATCTATAGAAAAAATATTTGAAGAGTTATCTCAATCAGGAGGGTTTGAATCAGTAAATCTATCAGATGGATTGAAGATTTTAACGGAAATGATTTCAGATGAACAATGTCTTAGATTTGTTTCATGTGTAGCAGCTGTAATGTCAACAGGATTAAGAGGAATTTTCAAAGATATGATCAAAAACAAATGGTTTGATGTAGTCATGACTACCTGTGGAGCATTAGATCATGACATTGCAAGACATTTCTCACATTACAAAGAGGGGTCGTTTACAATGGATGACAAAGAATTGGCTGAACAAAACATCCACAGATTAGGTAACGTACTTGTACCTATGGAAAGTTATGGGCCAATTATTGAAGAAAAGATGCAGGAATTTTTAGAGGAAGAATATCAGAACGGAACAAGAGAAATGACTACAGCAGAAATATGCAAAATGATTGGAAAACATTTAGGAGAAGATTCATTTCTTTATTGGGCATACAAAAACAATATCAATGTGGTAGTTCCAGGAATTGTGGATGGCGCTGTAGGAAGTCAAATTTGGTTATTCACACAAAAACACAATGATTTCAAATTAAACATAATAGGAGATGCCGAATTAATTTCAGGTTTAATTTTCAAAGCTAAAAAATCAGGTGCATTTATGATTGGAGGGGGAATTTCAAAACACCATACATTATGGTGGAATCAATACAGAGAAGGATTAGATTATGCATTTTACATTACAACTGCACAAGAATTTGACGGAAGTCTCAGTGGAGCATTAGTCAAGGAAGCAATTTCATGGGGAAAAGTAACGCAGGAAGCAAAACAAACAACTCTTCATGCAGAAGTAACAACAATATTACCATTCATCTATGCAGCACTTTTATCAAAACTAAAAAAATAAATGTAGAATTAGCAAAAATTATTATTCTATTAAAATTAAAATTATTCATTGTTTCCTAGAATCACAATTAAAGAGTTAAAGAAAATTAATTTAGAAGGAGGATATCTAGTTGATGGTTTCCCATCAGTAGGATTTAGCAGTGCAATTGCAACTGAGTCAATGATACATACATCACAATTTGAGTTAGCTGGAATTATTGATTCACCTAGTTTTCCACCAATCAGTATAGTCAAAGATGGTAAACCCAATTTTGCCTCCAGAATTTTTGTTAACGAAGATTTGAAAGTTGGAGTGTTTTTGTCATATATCACACTAGAGCAATCATTGCACAAAGCTGCAGCTAAAACAATGCTAAAGTGGGCAAAAAAACACAAAATAGGATTAATTGTTAGCAGCGTTGCAGTAAAATCTCAAGACGGTAGTGAAGAAGTAAGAGGGATTGGAAATTCAGATTCTGCAAGAGAAAAAATTAGAGCAGCAGGTTTGGAGGTGTTAGATCATGGGACAATACCAGGAATTCCAGCAAGGTTGCTAAATGAAGGAAGTATGTCAGGCCAAGATGTAATTGTAATAATTTTTTACACAGATGGGAAAGGTCCAGATTTTAAATCAAGTGTTCAAATTTGTGATGCAATGTCTAAATTAATTCCCGGAGTGTCATGCGACATTCCAGTATTAGAAAAACAAGCTGAAAAAGCGGAAATAATTATGAAAGAAACAGAGAAAGAATCAAAACAGCTTAAAGATTCTATGTATAGATAAAATTTTTGATTATGTTTATTTCATAACTAAAAAGTAGGAATATCAGAAAACAATGGTTCAGATTCTTGAATTTGCAGTATTAGTAATAGTAATTTCAGCATCAGGAGTTATGGCACCAGGACCTCTTTTTGCAGCAAACATATCATATGGATTAAGAGAAGGTGTAAGAGCAGGTATCAAGATGGCAATTGGTCATACAATTGTCGAATTACCATTAGTAATTTTGTTAGGAGTTGGAGTATTTTCCCTAGAATCATTTCCAGAATTTAGGACAGTAATTTCTATTTTTGGAGCAATTACACTTTTTGCATTTGCAGCAATACAAATTAGAACGATATTTAGAAGCAAAAATCTTGTTTCATCTAATCCAAAACAAGGCCCATTAATTGCAGGAATTGTATTAAGTGCATTAAATCCATTTTTTATAATTTGGTGGTTGGCTATTGGATTCAAATTAATTTCAGATGCAATGTTAATTTGGTCATTTGCAGGCATACTAATCGTGTTTGGTTTACACATTTGGATGGATTTTGCATGGTTAGGAACAGTTTCATTTCTTGCATCAAAAAGTTTGAAAATTCTTTCTAACAAAAATTACAAAATATTAATGATAGGACTAAGTTTAATGTTAATTTATTTTGGAATTACATTTTTGATAGACATATTGCCTTAACCACAATCTAAAATTTCTATTTGAGGTTCACAGTTATCATTAAACAAATCAATTTTTTCAACTATGATTTCACAAAATTCAGGTTCAAGAGATTTTTCATATGAAGAAATTTCATTTAAAATTATCATATGTTGCAGTCCACATGAATTATCAATTGAGTAAATTAAAATTCCAACAATAGAAATTCCAATTGCAATTAGAATTAAATTTCTTAAACTAAGTTTTTGAAAGATCAATTTCCATGGTAGAAACATTACGCTGCTTTCCATCTTGAGAAGTAAGAGAATCAGATGAAATTCTTACATCGCTGATAACATAGCCTACTAAATCCATTCTTTTCATAATCATTTGAGATACATCAACGGCTTGTGTAATTCGTTTTCCTCTAGCTTTGATAGTAACTGTCTGTCTTGTTGAAAGTTGTGTTAAGGTTGCAGAAACATAAGTCATAATTGGTTTTGTTCCAACATAAATCACATCACGTTCTTCTAATTTTTTAGGAGAATCTGAAGTTTCACTAGTAGTTTCAGGTGTTGGTTCTGGTGTTGGTTCAGGTTCTGGTGTTGGTTCAGGTTCTGGTGTTGGTTCAGGTTCTGGTGTTGGTTCTGGTGTTGGTTCTGGTGTTGGTTCTGGTGTTGGTTCTGGTGTTGGTTCTGGTGTTGGTTCTGGTGTTGGTTCTGGTGTTGGTTCTGGTGTTGGTTCTGGTGTTGGTTCTGGTGTTGGTTCTGGTGTTGGTTCTGGTGTTGGTTCTGGTGTTGGTTCTGGTGTTGGTTCTGGTGTTGGTTCTGGTGTTGGTTCTGGTGTTGGTTCTGGTGTTGGTTCTGGTGTTGGTTCTGGTTCTGGTGTTGGTTCAGGTTCTGGTGTTGGTTCAGGTTCTGGTTTGGTTCTGGTGTTGGTTCTGGTGTTGGTTCAGGTTCTGGTGTTGGTTCAGGTTCTGGTGTTGGTTCTGGTGTTGGTTCTGGTGTTGGTTCTGGTGTTGGTTCTGGTTCTGGTTCAGGTTCTGGTGTTGGTTCTGGTGTTGGTTCAGGTTCTGGTGTTGGTTCTGGTGTTGGTTCAGGTTCTGGTGTTGGTTTAGGTTCTGGTTTAGTTCGAGAATCAAATTCTGATAAAATATCTTCTGCGTCTTTTGATTTTTTAGAGTCACTCAATTTTAATACCTTTTATAACAAAACATTCTCTGGCTTTTATTTAATTTTTGAGATTTTCCCCTTGGACATAATCTTCAAATAATTTTTCAAGTTCATCGTCATTATCACATTTTCTAATTTTCTCGACTAAATCTTCTTGCTCAATTTCATAACAATTCATGACATCTTGGGAATCTTTGAAAACCAAAAATGCCTTATTTTTAAATATACAATGATATAGTTTTTCTTTTTCCATTTTTTCAGGTTTTAAATTTACACCATTTTCATCAGCAGACACAGGATAATCCATGAAAAGAGTGAATCTGTTTAGTATTTAGATGAATACACAATATAGTAATAATCAAAAGAGATTAGAAGAATATTGGAAACAAGAGTAGTTTTCCACATAGATTTTGATTATTTCTATGCTCAATGTGAAGAGATCAGATTACCAGAACTAAAATCAAAGCCAGTATGTGTTTGTGTATATTCGGATAGAGGAGGAGATAGTGGAGCTATTGCTACAGCAAATTATACAGCAAGGAAATATGGAGTAAAGTCAGGAATACCAATAATCTTTGCGAAAAAAAGGCTAGAGGAAAGGAAAGATGCAGTGTTTTTACCTGTAGATTTTGATTATTATTTTGAAATGTCAGAAAAGGCAATGAAAATTATGGAAAGTGATGCAGATATTTTTGAATATGTAGGAAAAGACGAAGCATATTTGGATGTAACAAAAAGAGTGGAGGGGGATTATAAAAAAGCTAGTCATCTTGCACAACAAATTAAAAATTCAATTAGAGATCAAGTAAAACTTAGTTGTTCAATAGGAATTTCACCAAACAAGTTAATTTCAAAAATAGCATCAGACTTTCAGAAACCTGATGGTCTTACTATTGTATCTCCAGAGAAAATTAATGAATTCTTAGAACCATTAGAAATCAGAGTAATACCAGGTATTGGAAAAAAGACAGAGAATAAATTTTCAGAAATGAATCTAAAAACAATTCAAGATTTAAAAAAATTAGATGTTTTTTCTTTGAATAAAGAATTTGGAAGAAAAAATGGGACGTATATCTATAATGCAGTTAGAGGAATTAACAATGAACCTGTAAAAGAAAGAGAAGCAAGAATACAATACAGTAAAATCACAACATTGAAAAAAGATTCAAAAGATTATCAGTTTCTATCTGAAAACATTATTGAATTATGTAAAGAAGTTCATGATGTTGTTATAAAAAATAATAGAATGTTCAAATCAATTGGCATACATTTTGTTCAGTCAGATTTATCAAATAAATCTAAATCAAGAATGCTAAGAAGTCCAACTGCAAATCTGGATGAATTGCAAAAAAATGCCATTCAATTACTAAAAGAAGCACTAGAAAACCAAACAATCACAATTAGAAGGTTGGGTGTTAAAGTTACAGAGCTCTCAGAAGTTCAAGGACAAAGCGACATTACTCATTATTTCTAGAAGGTGCATTACCTTTAGATTCTAGCTTTTTTAGACGTCTCGATTCTATTAGTATAACAACTAGGATGAACCCAAATAGCCACGGTAAAAACATAATTTCACCGGCAATTTGATGAAATTCTTCCCATGCGGTAGGATCTGTAGTAACTTTCAGGGCATACCAAGACAACGAGAAAATTCGGATTAAATTAACAATGATTGTGCCAATAATTCCTAAAACAAAATACATAGCTTTTCGGTTTCTAGGTATGTTCAATTTTAACATGAATGCACCAATTACTAAAGAGAAAATTATAATACTATGAACCCCTGCAGATGGCCAAAACACTTGAAGAGCTATTGAACCATGATCACCACGTAAGAACATTACATTATCTTTAGCTACAGCAGTTTCCAAGATCAAGTACTGTAATCAACCATACATTTGCTTGAATAAAGTAAGGAACAACATATTGTAATGGACCAAGAGTGTCATATGGAAAAAATGCATCAAGCGAAAGTATTATTG